>NZ_JAFNOQ010000019.1:0-7966 GCF_026536145.1 Gilliamella sp. B3464
AACCGTAATATCTTTATCGGCATAGAGATTGACATCATGGGTACCAACTACCTGACTACCGGTTACGGTTAAATTATTGCCAGCATCAATGGTTATACTGTTAGCTGATAGTGAGCTGCCTTTTTGTGTTGTGTTATCTATTTCTGTATGTTCGGTAATCGATTGTTTATTGAGTAAGCCTTTAGACGCCGATTTATGATGCTCAGAGAGGCTTAACCGCTCTTGGTCGCTGCTAATATCAATATCATGCTGCGCAAGTAAGTTTAATGATTGATTGCTTGCGATATCCGCCGATTTCATGCGAATATCATTACCCGCTATTAAGTTCAAGTCACCCTGGGTAAAAATTTCGCTACCGACAATATTCTCAATATCAACTTTGCGGTAGTTGTTTTTATTCCAAAATGCTTCTTGCTTACTTTCTGTTTTTAAGGTTGATAAATTAATATCGTGACCGGCAATAAGATTGGTTTTTCCATCTTCTCCGCCATTAGTGAGTAACGCAGCACCCAGATTGATATCATGCCCCGCTTTTAGGCTAATATCACCATCTTTGACATTAATGCTCGAGACTTGATCAATAACGGTATTAATACTTTTGTTTTTCTCATAATAAGATGCTGTCGTTGATGTAGTACTGTTTAAATTAATATCATTGTTGGCTGATAGATAAACTAATTTATCAGCATTAAATTTACCACTGCTATTTATACTATCTTTGGCATTAATCACGATTGAATTAGCATCAATCGTACCGCGATTATTGACGTTGTTCGCTGCTATCGCCACACGATTTTTACCTAAAATTAGGCCTGATGAATCAACATCATCTGTTGCATACACAGTCACATTTTTCCCAGCTAACAGTGCACCGTCAGCATTCACTCGTGCGTGATTAACCAAATAAACTTGAGGCACCAGTACCGTTATTGCTTGACCATCAACAATGACGGTTTTACTTTCCATCCAAACCATATCGGTAGTGAGTAGTCGCATTTGGTCAGCAGAAAGTGAGGCGCCAATTGGTAATCCATAGTGCTCAGCAAACGCAATACCTGCGTCCATTAGTGCTTTATACTGTTCAAGATCACTTGAATAATCACCTAAATATCGCTGACCGGTTAACGTAACAATTTGTTCACGAATGAGCTGTTGTTCATAGTAGCCATCGCCCAGCCGTTTTTGGATGTTATTGGGGTCAACTCGCAGGCGATTAAGCATATAGTCTGAACTTAACCATTTTTTGCGATTGGTAAAGCGAGAGTCCGTTTCAATTAAATAGTTGGACTCTGGGCTTTTATTGACAATATAAATGCTGTTTTTAGGTAGGCTGGTATTTGGTTCGGTATAACTGATCGATTCGGTATATTGTTGTTTATTCACCGAATCAATAGACGGGTGTTGATTGACGTTATTATCAATAACGGATGTATTTTGGTTATCAACTTTTTCGGTTTTAATGGTTGTTTTGCCTTGCGATAAGTCAGTAATGGGCTTAGCTTCAGCAATGGTTATGTCACCATTTTCTTTACCTTTTGCAATAAGTGAATCAGATAAACCATCGAGCTGTTGATCAGCTTTAACATCTTTATTTATGGTCTGGATAGCTTGCCCTGCTGCAACATGAATAGTTTCACGCTCGGTTGGGGTAAGCTTACTGTTATTGATATTAGTATGATCTTCCATTTTAGCGTGTTGAAGATCAATAGTGGTTATCGATTGGTTAAAATATTTTGATTCATCTTCCCCTGTCGTGTATACGGCTTTACCGTTGTGATTGTGTTTATTTCGGTAATGCCAAATTTGTGTTCCGATATCGGTAATCGTTCGTTTACCTTTCAGTGAATAATTGTTGAGCGTATCGGTTGTAACCAATAAATTATTGCCTGCCAATATTTTACTATTATCATTTTCAATATGATGAGCTTGAATAATCAGATCATTGCCAGAAATAATTTCTGCAGGCTCACTCACTTTAATTTTTGTTTCATAGATATTTTTTGTATATCGATATTCGTGATATTTATACGTGCTACCAAACTCACCCTTATTAGAATGTAATACGGGATATCGATGGCGTTTTTTAGGGCTCGTTCTAATGGTGACTTCTTCCGGTTTAAAACGCCTTGCATGACCCATAGGGGTATATTCGGTAATCGGTTGGCTACTAATTAACACGTCGTCTGTTTCAATATGATCATTAATATTGTTAATTTGACTAACATTTAATCGCATATTGTTAGTACTTTCGATTCGTGCCGAATGATTATTTAATGTTTTACCATTGATTTGCATATCCCCTAAACTTAGGAGCAAGGCATGATTAGTATTGTTAATCGTATTCACATCCAAAAGCAGGGATTGTCTTGCGGCAATCGTTGGGGTAATTGGGCTGTTTAATGCAGCAGCTTTATTATTCACTTCATTTGCTTTGATATGAATGGTATCACCATATAGGCGTGCTGCATCAAGGTTATCAAATTGTTGTGTTAAATCAATGTTAACATCTTCACCATCAATTAAACCTTGATTAACAAAGCTGTTGCCATTAATGTCAATTTTTTCTGATTCAATAATGCCATTTTGTGTGTTTTTGCCAATATCACTAGTCAATGTGACGCTTTGGCCAGAAGAAATTTTACCCTGGTTATTAATTTGATTGGCTTTAATTGATATTTGATTGTTGGCAATCAAACTTTTTATATTATTAAAACCATTCATCAAATTTAAAATGATACTATTTTCAGCACGCAGCTCTCCATCGCCGGTTAATTGATTAGCAACAATGGCAATATCTTTTGCTAATAAATAGGCTTGACTATTGATTACATTGTTTGCCTGGATATTTAAGATATTTTTAGCAATGAAATTAGCCAATTGATTATCAAGTGCCTGACTTTCTAACTCAATTTGATCCGCATTAAGTATTGCATGATAATTAATTACATCATTTGCAATTATTTTTAGTAAACTGGCTGTTTCCAGTTTGGATTCACTATTGTTAATCGTATCAGCTTTTATGAAAATGCCTTGATTAGCCATTAATGTTGAATGTTGGTTATCGATGGTGCCTTGCGTTTGCAATTTTATTTGTTGCAAGGCTGTCAGCTGCGCTGAGTTATTTATTAAATTATTCTCAGCATTTAGAATAATATTCCCTACGCTCAGCAGTTTTGCCTCATTATTATTCATTGTTTTTGCATTGAGCGCTAACTCCCCTTTAGCTTGTATATCCGCAGATTGATTATTGATCTCATTGGATTGAATATTTAAATCACTTTCTGCAATTAATTGCGCTCGATGATTATTAACACTATTGGTTGTAATTGATAAAAGACCTTTACTACTTAATTCTGCTGCCTCATTATCTAAATCGTTCGCATGAATAATAAGACCATTTCGACCTGCGACTAATGTCGCTTTTTCATTGTTAATATTACCGTTAACATTGATTTGCATACCACCTTTAGCTTGTAAGGCAGCATCTTGGTTGTTAAGGTTGGAACCATTGATTTTAATAACGTTATCCGCTAACCATAACGCCTGTTGATTGTTTATCTCGTCACTCTTTACAATGATATTTTGTTTGGCTGATAACGTTGCTTGTTGGTTATTGGTATTCGCTGCATCAATTTCTATTGAATCATTTGAAATCAACGTTGCTGTTTGATTATTAAGTTGATTTGTTTGAATGTGAATAGCTTTATCGGCATTGAAATAAGCTAATTGATTAGACAGTTCGTTTACGTAAAACGAAATTTCACCGCCAGCAATTAAGGTCGCATTATCATTATTGATTCGATTTGTTTTGATTGAAATATCACTATTCGTTTTAATTATTGCTTTTTGATTATTTATGTCTTCACTTTCAACAGTTATTTTATTTAGACTCACCCATTTGGATAATGAGCTGTCGATTTTTTTTGCTTTGATATTCAGCGAGTCATCTGTCTTTAACGTCGCGGATTGACTATTTAATTCATTTGCATTAAGTGTGATAGATTTGCTGGCTGCCAATAGATTATTGTAATTATTAATCACATTGGCATTCATCTCCATTTGTCCTTGAGCTCGAATGTCTGCCTGCTGATTGTTTAATAAATCCTTCGCATCAAATACCACATTACCCACTGCTATCATCGTCGATTGTTGGTTGTTAATGTTTGTTGCTTGCATGACAAGATCATGTGCAGATTTAATTTTTGCATTGTTATTATCAATCTGCTGCGCTGCAAGTTTAAGTTGTTCACCTGCAATAAGGGTGGCATGACTATTATCCATACTCTCCGTTGCAACCATTAATAGTGCTTTAGCAGCTTGTAGAGCAATATCACGATTATTCAGCGTGTTAGCATGGATATCTATTGAATCTTGACCTATAATTTGTGCGTTCTGGTTATTAATTTTATCCGCTAAAATCTGAATATTTGCTAATGCATTAATAAGCGCATTTTGGTTGTTAATGATGTTTGAATTTAACGTTATTGCACCATAGCTGAGTAATTGGCTATTGATATTGTTTAAATTAAGCGTCTTAAATAAAATGTTTTTATAACTTGATATAGATGAATTTTGATTGTTGAATATTTGTGTGTTGACTGTTGTCTTGCCTTCACTGATCCATTTCGAATCATTATTGTCTAATTGTGAAACCGCAGTGATAGCTATATCATCTTTAGCACTTAAAGTTGCAGTATTTAATTTGATATTATCAGCATTGATACTTACCTGTTTTTCACTAATAATTAATCCATTTGTAACATCAATATTGTTATCTGCGTTAAGTTCAATACCTTGTTTGCCTTTAATTTTTACTTGTTGGGCATCAATCGTATGGCTATTGATATCAATATTACCATTACTCGCAATTAATCCTTGATTGGCGAATAATTGTTGGGCAGTAATCATGATACGATCACTTGCATTAAGCTCAGCATTATTATTGTTAATACTTTCACCATTGAGCTCTAAACTTGCATTAGTGAGTAATAGTGCAGAAGCATTATTGATGTTATTGGCATAAATTGATATTAATTTAGCTGCCTGAATATTAGCTTGCTCATTATTAATATCCTTACCATGAAGGCTAAGTTTACCGGTTGTGATAATGTTTGTATTGCTATTATTAATTGATGACGAGTTCATATTTACATCATCAACAGCAATCAACTTGGCTGACTCATTATTTAATTGCGTTGAATTAATAGACAAATACCCATTTGTTTTTAATTCTGCTGATTGATTGTCTATTTGTTGTCCATCAATAAAAATACCGTTTAATGCGGTCAGTTTTGCATATTGATTGAAGAATTGTTGCACATTGATTTTGATAGCATTTTCGGAAATGAATGTAGCGGCATTGTTATCAACATATTTACTCGCTATATTGATAGTCCCCTTGGCACTTAAACTCGCATGTTGATTATTCACTTTATGTGTTGCATTAATCGTGAGTGAATCTTCTGTTAATAACTGAGATTGTTGATTATCAAAAAATACGCTATCAATGTTGAGATATTTTTTTGACTGTAATATTGACTGGCGATTTGCTAAGGTATCGGCTTTTATTTGTAGCTGATCATTACTGACTAAAAGTGAATCATTATTAGTGATATCTTGACTTTGTAAGTGAATTGCACCTTCAGCCAACAGCGTTGCATGGTCATTATCAATAGCATACTGCGCATTAAAATAAATGCCTTTACCCGCATTTAGCTTTGATTGCGCATTATTAATTTTATCAGCACTAAATGTGATATCGTCATTCGCTAATATTGTCGATTGTTGATTGTCAATTAACTTCGCCTTTGCCACATAACGGGTTTGGGTTTTAGCTTGGATATTTCGACTATCAATAGAATAAGTTGCATGCAAATTAATCTCTTGTTCACTGTTTATTTTTGCATGACTAATATTAATGTTTTCAGCTGAAAAAGTGACTGTTTGGGCAACATTTTGACTATTTGTTAAATCAACACTTTTTTGCGCATCAATTTTAATGCGTTGACCGGCTAGGTTTTTACCTGTTAGTGATATATTTTCAGCCTGTGCAATAATATCACTTTTTTGTGTTAATTTACCTTCTTCATCAATACCTGCTGCAAGCAAACTTGTTGATGTGCTATTAATGGTTTTAGATTTAAGGTCGACATTTTTCTTAGCGACAATATTCCCTTCGTTAACTATCGCGCCTTGACTGGTGAGTTGAATAGATTGTCGACTATTAATGTGTTTTTGATTAACAATATCATTTTGACTGGTGAAATTAATACTTTGTTGAGCCTGAATTGCACCTTGATTGGTGATTTTACCATCAGCACTGATAACAATACTGCCGGCACTGGCACCGAGTTCACCGGCATTATGCACACCCACCCCTTTTTCGGTACCAATCATACGAATACTATTGGCATACATTCCACCAAGCTGTGAAACATCAATCGAGACTTCCGGTTTGTTGTCAGTAGCGTTATCCAGTGGCATGATAGTTTGTGTATCGTAACTGACCTGATTACGACCGGTGATCACATTCGCTTCATTGGCCCATATTGCCGAGTTAATCGATACCGTACGTGCTATCAAATCGGTATAGTTTTGCCCGGAACTGTCAAGCCCTTTACCGGTTACCGTTATGTGCCCTTGTTCAACCTGGTAACCATTTATTTCACCATTATTGATAATCGGTTTACCGGTGGTGAGGGTCCCTCGACTGGCATTAATAAAACCACAACCATTACAGGTGATGCCGGAAGGGTTAGCAATAATAACCTCCGCTTTTTGACCGGCAACTTCAACCACCCCGTTTAATTGACTGGGATTACGTGAATTGACTTCGTTTAATATGATTTTTGCTGGTCCGGTTTTATTTAATAGCTCATTGCCTTGTACATAACCCGCAATTTGCGTTTGGCTGATTTTACTGCTGTTATTTAATATCGCACCTTGCTGTGATACATCAAATTGACTGTATTTGTTATGCGATACCCCTTTATTGTTCGGGGTTTGAATGTTGACTTGTGTCACACCATTCGCCGCTGATATCACTATCGGTTGTTGGTGGCGGCCCGCCTGATTATCCGCCACTATTTGACTGCCATAAGCCGGCGAAGTCAGCGTGACAAAACCCAGCGATATAGACACGAATAAGCTTATCGGTTTTAGCGTTGCAAAAATAGATTCAATCGCTGTTTGTTGCGTATCTGTGGTGGTTTTTGCCTGACCATTTGCTGTTTTCGAAATGTCAGCAACCACCATTTGCATATTACGTTTTTTGTTAAAAATTATTCGGTATAAGCGCTTATTCATAATCTATTCCTTATTCCTTATCTTCATCTTTATCTTTATATTTATATTTTTTATTTATTCACCGTTAGTTATACACATAACACAACGTACATCTTGTTATTCAACCTAATAATTCCACATCACACTAAAGCCTAATGCCAGCGGATTGGTTTGAAAACCTTTCGGTTTGCGAATTGGCATGCCGGCAAACAGGTCATAGTAAAAACCATAATTGTTTCCCCGTAATCCCAGTACACCACCGGTTAAATGCCGCCCTAGCAAATACTCACTTTTACCACCCGATACTTCACCGGTATCAAGACCTAAATAGGTTTCATGATTAAAGGGAACTTGCCAGGCCAGTTCATTGCGAAGATACCAACCGCGGTCCGCTCTTAATGTTAACTCCCCATCAAAGCCCCGAACACTCCAGCGCCCACCAATAGAAAACTGGTCTGGTGAAGTTAAGTGTGAGCCACGCGTATATTGCCCCTGATAATCTACACGATAGCGAAAGTGCTGTTCACCTAAGGTGAAAGGGACATTAGTAGAAAAGTTAACTAAGAAAATATCTGACAAGGCGCTGCCATTGTCTTGCGGGTTGTACTCTTCCGGCGCTTTTTTTGCATTAAACCAACGAACCCCTTTTTGGTAAGTAACACCCGCATCGATGGTAATATTG
>NZ_JAFNOQ010000020.1:0-6651 GCF_026536145.1 Gilliamella sp. B3464
TACTCGTGGCTGCAACCCTACTAGCTCAAAATTTATTCACACATGGTTACGCTTTGGGGAAATTATGAGGGGATCTCTCAGTGCATTGCCTCCAATTCCCATAATTTATTACGCCGATAATAACTTGGTGTAACCTTAAAAATGTACTTAAATCGACGTGTAAAAGATTGTTGGGAATCAAATTGATATTTTAATGCGATCTCAAGGATAGTTTTTTTCGTCAACCTCAACTCAACAGCCGCTTTCGTCAAACGACGAGCACGAATATAGCTAGCCAGTGTGACCCCTGTTACTTTTTTGAACAGCCGCTGAAAATACCACTTGGTATAACCCGCTTTATTCGCCACATCATCAAGCAGTAAAGACTGATCTAAATTATGTTCAATCCATAATAGAACATCTTTGATAACCGTTGTATGAAACTGCTTATCATCATATCTTAATTGGATGTTATTAGCTTTATTTTGATAGCGAGAATGCTGTTCAATATACATAAAATAACCTAAATGTTCTTAAGATTGTCACGACCACATCATCATGATACCATAAACATACTGACGGTATGTTATTTTAAATCTATCATGGAAAATAAAAATCATCAACAAGAAAATTTTAAGAGTACCTATCAATCACTGGTTAACTCAGCACGAATATTGTTTGTTGAAAAAGGCTATCAAGCTGTTTCAATAGATGAGATCTCGGGAAAAGCGTTGGTGACCAAAGGTGCCTTTTATCATCACTTTAAAAATAAAAAACAATTACTCAGTGCCTGTTATAAGCAGCAATTAATTATGATTGATGCCTACATCACAACAAAAACTGATTTAACAAATGGTTGGTCTGCCTTAGAAAGTATATTTGAACATTATCTTGATTATATTATTGATAATAATAAAAACCTTATCCCTATCCAAGAAGTGATGCCTATCATTGGTTGGAATGAACTTGAAAAAATTAGCCTTGAATACATTACTGGTAAGGTAAACGCCATTGTCAGCAAATTGATCCAAGAGAACCAACTTAAAGCTTATGATGATGATGTGCTTAAAAACTTACTCAATGGCTGGTTTATGCATATCGCAATACATGCGAAAAACCTAAAAGAGCTTGCCGATAAAAAAGGCCAATTTATTGCTATTTACCGCGGCTTTTTATTGAGCTTGAAAGATAAATAAAATAGATAGGTTTTATTTGAAGCTAAATCTTCTTTATCGTAAAAAATGCCCTCTTGGGTTATCAAGAGGGTCATTATATTTCGCGGAATAACATCATTTGGTGACGAAATAACTAAGCACTTGTCTCCTGTTTACTCCCCTGAGCTTGAGGGGTTAACATGAAGGTCATCGATAGCAGGATAATAATACAGTAAAACGCTAAACCAATAATCCAAATCCAGCCATCCCAAATTGGTAGTGAATGATTATAAATAACAGCAAACAGTAATGGGCCAATAACACCGGTTGCATTGGTAAGGCTCACCAATAATCCCTGTAAAGCACCTTGCTGATGACTCTTTGTTTGGATAGACATCACTCCCTGTAATGCAGGTAAAGCGATCCCACCACCAGCCAATAAAATTAAAACAGGGAAAACTAACCAACCTTCAGATATAAACGCTAAAAAGGCAAATGCACTACTATCTGCAATAAATCCGAGCAGTACTGCCGTTTTTTCGCCCCATTTAGTGGCTATTCTTCCTGCCACAAAGGCTTGGAATACTGAGTGTAAAAGACCAAGACCCGCTAATGAAAAGCCAACCATCATGCTATTCCATCCAAAACGATTTTCGGTAAATAGCACCCACACCGTTGCGGGAATTTGGCCTATCAATTGCGCTGAAAAATAAATAATCAACAAAATGGGCATCGTTTTAAATAAAGTGATGTATACCGAATTCGATTGCGTCTCAACCCCTACTTCGGTATCTGTATTATCACGTGTATTTTTGGTTTCACGGAACCAAAACATAACCACAAGGAAAGCGACAATATTTAGCAACGCAGCGATAAAAAAGGGACTATGCGGTGAAATCTCTCCTGCAAAACCACCAATAATAGGCCCCGCTATTAAACCAAGCCCAAAACTTGCCCCTAACCAACCGAACCACTTCACGCGTTGAGAAGCTGAGGTGGTATCGGCAATGACCGATGCCGCGACAGCCCCAGTAGCTCCTGTGATCCCTGAAAGCAAACGGCCTAAATACAGCATCCAAAGCGCACTTGAAAAAGCCAGCAATAAGTAATCCAGCGATGCGCCTATTAATGACAACAACAGCACTGGGCGCCGACCAAATCGGTCAGACATTTTTCCAAGCCAAGGAGCAAAGATAACCTGCATTAACGCATAAAGTGCAAGCAATACGCCAAAGTGGTTAGCGATATCTTCCGAAGCAATAAATTCACGTAATAACGTTGGCAAGACTGGCATGATAAGGCCAATCCCCATGGCATCGAGTAACGTAATTACCAATGCGATCTTTGTCGAACTATTCATTTCACTTTTCTCTATTACTGATAGGGAGTGGTAAAATAACTCTATCAATGATAGAGTGTCAACAAAAATTAGGAATTAATGATGTCTAGATTAGATAAAAGTAAAGTGATTAACAGCGCATTAGAGCTGCTTAATGAGGTCGGAATCGAAGGTTTAACAACCCGTAAACTCGCCCAGAAGCTAGGTGTAGAGCAGCCTACATTGTATTGGCATGTAAAAAATAAGCGGGCTTTGCTCGACGCCTTAGCCATTGAGATGTTAGATAGGCACCATACTCACTTTTGCCCTTTAGAAGGGGAAAGCTGGCAAGATTTTTTACGTAATAACGCTAAAAGTTTTAGATGTGCTTTACTAAGTCATCGCGATGGAGCAAAAGTACATTTAGGTACACGGCCTACAGAAAAACAGTATGAAACTCTCGAAAATCAATTAGCCTTTTTATGCCAACAAGGTTTTTCACTAGAGAATGCATTATATGCACTCAGCGCTGTGGGGCATTTTACTTTAGGTTGCGTATTGGAAGATCAAGAGCATCAAGTCGCTAAAGAAGAAAGGGAAACACCTACTACTGATAGTATGCCGCCATTATTACGACAAGCTATCGAATTATTTGATCACCAAGGTGCAGAGCCAGCCTTCTTATTCGGCCTTGAATTGATCATATGCGGATTAGAAAAACAACTTAAATGTGAAAGTGGGTCTTAAAAGCAGCATAACCTTTTTCCGTGATGGTAACTTCACGGTAACCAAGATGTCGAGTTAACCACCCTTTAGATTCATAAAGCGAAAATAATGCGGCTCCAACGTACCCACCTAAATGGAAACGGCGTTCACTCCAATCTAAACACGCACAACAGATTTTACGTGAATGTTTGGAAGGAACGTCAATTCCCATTTCATGAAAATATTGAATACCACTTAATGTGATCATTGAACCATTTTCAGTGATCCATTGCTGTTGACAAAGGGAATCATAGATCTTAACGGCAACTTCGCCAGCTAAATGATCATAGCAAGTACGTGCTTTTCGTAAATGCACTGGCGTGGAAACTTTGGCATGTACGCCATGGTTTAAGGAGATCCCCATCATACTTTCCATCAATTCAGCAATATCTTTTCCTGCTAGCCGAAAATAACGATGCTTGCCTTGAGCTACTACTGTGATTAGCTGGCAATCTAATAATTTAGATAAATGACTGCTCGCCGTTGAAGCTGATATATTCGCCACAGAACTTAGCTCAGTGGCCGTCCAAGCTCGCCCATCCATCAAAGCACTGAGTATTTTAACTCGTGAAATGTCAGACATAGCCGCCCCTATCGCGGCTATTGAGGACTCAAAGGTAACCTCTTTTCGTATTAAATTAGCCATCGCAAGTTCACTTTATTGCCCAAGGGAGCGTAACAGATGCAGCCATACTATCATTGTCCGTTATTAATATCAGTTGGTTAGCATGGTCACTGTATTGCACTAAAATATTAATGTTATTCTCCGCCAATACTCGTGCTATTTCGCCAAGTTCCCCCGGTTTTTCCTGTTTTAACTTACGAATTAATGGTGTCCGGATCGCAAGTACTAACAGTCCAGCTTGCTCTAGCGCTATTTTAGCTTCCTTTCCTTGTTCAACAAGAAAATGAGCATGGCATTCATCACCAACCGTAAATATCCCTCCCCCTTCCAATCCAATACCTTTATTACCTAATGTTTTTCCTAGTAATGCTAATTGTCCTATTTGATTATCTAAAACAACGTGAACATCAAACATTATCCTTGTCCTTTTTAAATGAATATTCGCGAGTAATATGAGCAATACTAATTTTGTAAAAATCAAATATTGACTCTCGCCCTTCTTGTTGAGCTTTCGCATGTAAAACATGATTTTTCCATTGCAGAACTGCGTATTCGTTTTCCCACCAAGATAGCGATAACATTTTTCCTTCTGTAGCTAGACTTTGAAAACGTTCAATTGAAATAAAACCAGCTACATGACTTAATAGTGGTCTTAACTCCTCAGCTAAAGTCAAATAGCGAGTTTGTTGGTCGGGTTGTATTTGCACCTCAAATATTACAGCAATCATATTTTTCTCCGTTATTAATCAACAAACAGAGTAATCCACCCGAAAATTAACACTTCGATAAGCAACGAAATATAGAAAGGTCATGCTGCTGTTTTATGTTGTATATCACACTTCTTTAAATTGCTCGGCCTGCGCTTATCATGTTCTCCTTCTCTTATAATTTTGTTTATTATTTATACTTTTTTATTTTTTGCTATCACCGAAAATAGTGCGGATCCCGCATGGTATTTAGGTTTACCCATCATTAAATACCATTGTTGTTATTTTAATCTTTTTAATATTTCATGATTAAGATCACACTAAAATTATGACCCTATTAACTAAAAGTTATGGATACCCTAATAAAACTCATTGTTAAAGATTAGTTAACCAAAGTAACTTCATTTTTCACTATTGTTAAATTGTTATAGTGAAAATTCTGGTAAACTAATAGAGGTAAAAAAATGATCCTAGATGCCAGTTATACATTATTAGTCGCATGTATCGCGCTACTCATAGGAATGTTTGTCGTAAAATTTACCCCGTTCCTACAAAAAAACCACATACCAGAAGCCGTCGTTGGTGGCTTTATTGTTGCAATTGTTCTGTTAATTATTGATAAAACATCAGGTTATTCGTTTACTTTTGATGCTTCATTGCAAAGTTTATTAATGCTCACATTCTTTTCCTCTATCGGGCTAAGTTCTGACTTTTCTCGACTGATTAAAGGAGGAAAGCCGTTAGTTCTATTAACTATTGCAGTAACGATCCTAATCGCCATTCAAAATACTGTCGGCATGAGTATGGCTGTCATGATGAATGAAAGTCCATTTATTGGCTTAATTGCAGGTTCAATTACTCTAACAGGTGGTCATGGTAATGCCGGAGCATGGGGCCCTATTCTCGCTGATAAATATGGTGTAACAGGCGCCGTTGAATTAGCGATGGCTTGTGCAACACTTGGATTAGTGTTGGGTGGTTTAGTTGGCGGCCCTGTTGCCCGTCATCTTTTGAAAAAGGTCTCTATTCCTAAAACAACCGAGCAAGAGCGCGACACTATCGTTGAAGCTTTTGAGCAACCAAGCGTCAAAAGAAAAATCAATGCAAATAACGTTATTGAAACCATTTCAATGCTGATTATCTGTATTGTTGTTGGTGGCTATATCAGTGCATTGTTTAAAGATACTTTTCTGCAACTGCCTACTTTTGTCTGGTGTTTATTTGTCGGTATTATTATCCGTAATACACTGACTCATGTATTTAAACACGAAGTGTTTGAGCCGACCGTCGATGTATTAGGTAGCGTTGCTTTATCGCTTTTCTTGGCAATGGCGTTAATGTCATTAAAATTTGGTCAATTGGCAAGCATGGCAGGGCCAGTATTAATTATCATTGCTGTACAAACTGTTGTCATGGTGCTATTTGCCTGCTTTGTCACCTTCAAAATGATGGGCAAAGATTATGATGCTGTCGTGATCAGCGCGGGTCACTGTGGCTTTGGTATGGGAGCAACACCAACAGCAATTGCGAATATGCAAACAGTCACAAAAGCATTTGGACCATCACATAAAGCTTTCCTTGTCGTTCCTATGGTCGGTGCCTTTATTGTTGATATTTCAAACAGTATCTTAATTAAAATATTTATTGAAATTGGTACATACTTTACCTAATAGCTACACACTACTCGGCGTACTTCTCCTAACAATTTATTATAGGGCAGTATGCCGAGCCGCTTTCTTACCCCGTATATTCCCCTAGTCAATCTATTTAGCTTGCACGTTTACGAATTAATTCTCGTGACAACTAAACCAAAATTTGAATTATGACGAGTATATCTGATTATTTATACTTTATTCGTTAGAATAGTCCGTAGAAATAAATAATCAGTAGGCTACATGGAATGAAATTAAGACATCTCGATATCTTTTATGCTGTAATGACTTGTGGTTCCTTAACGCGTGCGGCTGAAGTTTTACATATTTCTCAACCCGCGGCGAGTAAAGCACTCAAACATGCTGAGCACTGAGAGATCCCCTCATAATTTCCCCAAAACGTAACCATGTGTGAATAGATTTTGAGTAAGCAGGGTTGCAGCCACGAGTG
>NZ_JAFNOQ010000021.1:0-5224 GCF_026536145.1 Gilliamella sp. B3464
TATGCGGCGACCGAGTTGCTCTTGCCCGGCGTCAACACGGGATAATACCGCACCACATAGCAGAACTTTAAAAGTGCTCATCATTTGATCGGCTATAATCGCCGCGTGGACGTAGTCAGTTTGACAACCTGCGTTTTGATCATCGCGCGCCCGCTGAAACAAAGCTGCAAAGCGATCCCGGATCGGGAGAAGGGCAGAAGGCAGGGGTTCCTCAGATGCGGCATACAGCTTCGCCATTAGTTCCGCTGCAATTTCGGTCGCCTGGTAGTCGCCGTGCTCGGCAACGATGTGAGAGAGCATTCGCTCCCCGGCATATTCGAGCAACATCAGATTGTTCTCACGACCGAGCAACCGGACTGCTCCCCTCCCATTGCGCCATACCAGATAGTCGGCCCCGCGCAGTTCATCAGCAATGTCTTCTATAGGTTTCAATCCCTTGACGATTGCAGGAGTCCCGTCTGGCAATGAAACTTTCCAAACGAGGCTGGAAAAGGTGTCCGCAATGAGAACAGGTTGCGAAACGTGCCAATGAGCAGGAAAAACAGGCGGCATGAACATCAACCCCAAGTCAGAGGGTCCAATCGCAGATAGAAGGCAAGGCGTTCGCGGTCGGGGGCTTCGATCCCCAATACATTGAATAGGACAGCGAAGGCGCGCTCTGCTTCATCTGGCGCTGCCCAGTTCTCTTCGGCGTTAGCAATCATGAGTGCCAAATCGGCATAGCGATCTGCTGTTCCGAGCCGCCCAAGGTCGATCAGACCCGTGCATTGAAGAGTTTTAGGGTCCACCATGAAGTTCGGCATGCAGGGATCACCATGGCAAACAACCATATCGGTGCGCTCTTGGTCGAGCCGCACCGGTAGCTCTCGTTCGACACGAGCCAAAAGATCGAGCTGCGGCGTACTCTTGTCCTCGTCCGGTAAGAAGTCGGGATTGACGGCATTGCGGGACACCACATCAACGGCGCGTCCGAACATTCGCGACAGCCTGCGCTCAAACGGACATTGATCAACCGATAGGCTGTGAACAGCGCCAAGTTGCTGCCCCATTGACGGCCACGCTTTGAGCAAATCCGCTCCAGACAGATCAGCCGCCGGTACTCCCGGAATTGCCGTTATCACCAAGCATGCACCCTCCTGTTCCTCCTGCCAGTTGATGACCTCGGGGCAAGCCACACCTCGACCTTTGAGCCAAATGAGGCGGTCACGCTCTCCAGCGAGCTCACCGCGGCGGGAAGCAGGTGCGATTTTCGCGAAGGCATGCCCGTCACCACGTCGAAAAACAAAATCACCAGATTCTCCGCCTCTGACAGGCAACCAGTCAGAATGCGATTCACCAAAAAAAATATTAGTTCGATTCAATGGAGGTTCCTTCAGTTTTCTGATGAAGCGCGAATATAGAGAAATATCCCGAATGTGCAGTTAACGAATTCTTGCGGTTTCTTTCAGCGCCGCCAATACCGCCAGCCCGTCGCGCAAGGGGCGCGGCTCGTGTGTGCGGATGAAGTCAGCTCCACCTGCGGCGGCGGCAAGCTCTGCAGCGAGTGTCGCGGCCCCGACATCCCCCGGACCACGGCCTGTGAGCGCGCGCAGAAAGGATTTGCGCGAAACAGACAGAAGCACCGGCAAATCGAAGCGCAGCCGCAATTCATCGAACCGCGCCAGCACCGAGAGCGAGGTTTCGGGAGCAGCCCCCAGAAAAAACCCCATGCCGGGATCAAGGACAAGGCGGTTGCGTTTGATACCGGCACCCGTCAGCGCCGCGATGCGCGCGTCAAAGAACGCCGCAATGTGATCCATGATGTCGCCAGCGGGTGCCTCGCGCCGATCTGCCTGCCCGTCTTGCACCGAATGCATAACGACGAGTTTGGCAGATGATTTCGCCAATTGCGGATAGAACGCAGCGTCTGGAAAACCGCGAATATCATTGAGATAGGCCACACCACGCGACAAGGCATAGGCTTGCGTCGCGGGTTGATAACTGTCGAGCGAGACGGGAATGCCATCTGCCTTGAGCGCGTCCAGCACCGGCGCGATACGCGCGATTTCTGTGTCGGACGAAACAGGCGCGGCGTCGGGATTGCTGGATGCCGGACCGAGGTCGATCACATCTGCCCCCTCGGCCATCAGCTTACGCGCCTGCGCAATGGCTGCGTCTGGCGCCAGATACCGGCCTCCATCGGAGAAACTGTCCGAGGTTATGTTGACGATGCCGAAAATGATGAGCGATTTATTCATGGGGGCTTCTATAATAATAATAATAATAATCGAGCATGAGTATCATACGGATGCTCGGGTCGAAAGGGAATCCCCAGGCGAGTAACCTGTTTGCGGTGATCCATTAGCTGCAGGAGCAGAATAGCATACATCTGGAAGCAAAGCAAGGAAAGCGGCCTATGGAGCTGTGCGGCAGCGCTCAGTAGGCAATTTTTCAAAATATTGTTAAGCCTTTTCTGAGCATGGTATTTTTCATGGTATTACCAATTAGCAGGAAAATAAGCCATTGAATATAAAAGATAAAAATGTCTTGTTTACAATAGAGTGGGGGGGGTCAGCCTGCCGCCTTGGGCCGGGTGATGTCGTACTTGCCCGCCGCGAACTCGGTTACCGTCCAGCCCAGCGCGACCAGCTCCGGCAACGCCTCGCGCACCCGCTGGCGGCGCTTGCGCATGGTCGAACCACTGGCCTCTGACGGCCAGACATAGCCGCACAAGGTATCTATGGAAGCCTTGCCGGTTTTGCCGGGGTCGATCCAGCCACACAGCCGCTGGTGCAGCAGGCGGGCGGTTTCGCTGTCCAGCGCCCGCACCTCGTCCATGCTGATGCGCACATGCTGGCCGCCACCCATGACGGCCTGCGCGATCAAGGGGTTCAGGGCCACGTACAGGCGCCCGTCCGCCTCGTCGCTGGCGTACTCCGACAGCAGCCGAAACCCCTGCCGCTTGCGGCCATTCTGGGCGATGATGGATACCTTCCAAAGGCGCTCGATGCAGTCCTGTATGTGCTTGAGCGCCCCACCACTATCGACCTCTGCCCCGATTTCCTTTGCCAGCGGTTCGATCTGCTCCGCTAACTCGTTGATGCCTCTGGATTTCTTCACTCTGTCGATTGCGTTCATGGTCTATTGCCTCCCGGTATTCCTGTAAGTCGATGATCTGGGCGTTGGCGGTGTCGATGTTCAGGGCCACGTCTGCCCGGTCGGTGCGGATGCCCCGGCCTTCCATCTCCACCACGTTCGGCCCCAGGTGAACACCGGGCAGGCGCTCGATGCCCTGCGCCTCAAGTGTTCTGTGGTCAATGCGGGCGTCGTGGCCAGCCCGCTCTAATGCCCGGTTGGCATGGTCGGCCCATGCCTCGCGGGTCTGCTCAAGCCATGCCTTGGGCTTGAGCGCTTCGGTCTTCTGTGCCCCGCCCTTCTCCGGGGTCTTGCCGTTGTACCGCTTGAACCACTGAGCGGCGGGCCGCTCGATGCCGTCATTGATCCGCTCGGAGATCATCAGGTGGCAGTGCGGGTTCTCGCCGCCACCGGCATGGATGGCCAGCGTATACGGCAGGCGCTCGGCACCGGTCAGGTGCTGGGCGAACTCGGACGCCAGCGCCTTCTGCTGGTCGAGGGTCAGCTCGACCGGCAGGGCAAATTCGACCTCCTTGAACAGCCGCCCATTGGCGCGTTCATACAGGTCGGCAGCATCCCAGTAGTCGGCGGGCCGCTCGACGAACTCCGGCATGTGCCCGGATTCGGCGTGCAAGACTTCATCCATGTCGCGGGCATACTTGCCTTCGCGCTGGATGTAGTCGGCCTTGGCCCTGGCCGATTGGCCGCCCGACCTGCTGCCGGTTTTCGCCGTAAGGTGATAAATCGCCATGCTGCCTCGCTGTTGCTTTTGCTTTTCGGCTCCATGCAATGGCCCTCGGAGAGCGCACCGCCCGAAGGGTGGCCGTTAGGCCAGTTTCTCGAAGAGAAACCGGTAAGTGCGCCCTCCCCTACAAAGTAGGGTCGGGATTGCCGCCGCTGTGCCTCCATGATAGCCTACGAGACAGCACATTAACAATGGGGTGTCAAGATGGTTAAGGGGAGCAACAAGGCGGCGGATCGGCTGGCCAAGCTCGAAGAACAACGAGCGCGAATCAATGCCGAAATTCAGCGGGTGCGGGCAAGGGAACAGCAGCAAGAGCGCAAGAACGAAACAAGGCGCAAGGTGCTGGTGGGGGCCATGATTTTGGCCAAGGTGAACAGCAGCGAGTGGCCGGAGGATCGGCTCATGGCGGCAATGGATGCGTACCTTGAACGCGACCACGACCGCGCCTTGTTCGGTCTGCCGCCACGCCAGAAGGATGAGCCGGGCTGAATGATCGACCGAGACAGGCCCTGCGGGGCTGCACACGCGCCCCCACCCTTCGGGTAGGGGGAAAGGCCGCTAAAGCGGCTAAAAGCGCTCCAGCGTATTTCTGCGGGGTTTGGTGTGGGGTTTAGCGGGCTTTGCCCGCCTTTCCCCCTGCCGCGCAGCGGTGGGGCGGTGTGTAGCCTAGCGCAGCGAATAGACCAGCTATCCGGCCTCTGGCCGGGCATATTGGGCAAGGGCAGCAGCGCCCCACAAGGGCGCTGATAACCGCGCCTAGTGGATTATTCTTAGATAATCATGGATGGATTTTTCCAACACCCCGCCAGCCCCCGCCCCTGCTGGGTTTGCAGGTTTGGGGGCGTGACAGTTATTGCAGGGGTTCGTGACAGTTAGTACGGGAGTGACGGGCACTGGCTGGCAATGTCTAGCAACGGCAGGCATTTCGGCTGAGGGTAAAAGAACTTTCCGCTAAGCGATAGACTGTATGTAAACACAGTATTGCAAGGACGCGGAACATGCCTCATGTGGCGGCCAGGACGGCCAGCCGGGATCGGGATACTGGTCGTTACCAGAGCCACCGACCCGAGCAAACCCTTCTCTATCAGATCGTTGACGAGTATTACCCGGCATTCGCTGCGCTTATGGCAGAGCAGGGAAAGGAATTGCCGGGCTATGTGCAACGGGAATTTGAAGAATTTCTCCAATGCGGGCGGCTGGAGCATGGCTTTCTACGGGTTCGCTGCGAGTCTTGCCACGCCGAGCACCTGGTCGCTTTCAGCTGTAAGCGTCGCGGTTTCGGGGTCTGACGCTCAGTGGAACGAAAACTCACGTTAAGGGATTTTGGTCATGAGATTATCAAAAAGGATCTTCACCTAGATCCTT
>NZ_JAFNOQ010000022.1:0-4348 GCF_026536145.1 Gilliamella sp. B3464
TCCCTTCATCGATAACCTTATCTTCACAAGCTTTATCACCGTTACATCCAGCCTTCGCTGCATTTACAATGACTAGACCAAAATCTAGATAGTTATTCTCAACCGAGTTCTTACCGGCAGCAATAGAGGTGCCGGCATCACCCACATCTCCCCCGGCAACGGCAATAGCCAGTCCAGTGGCAAGTTGGGCGAGTGCACTGATAGTGCGTTTATCTTCTTCAGTTAGGTCTTTTACATCCTTGCCATAAAGTTGTTTACGAATAATGTCCGCTGCCAGTTCACCTCCAACAGCACCCGCACCACCAACAAGTCCTGAGTTGCCTTGTAGCTCGGCAACCACAGCGCCTAAAATCGCATGAGTAATTAAGTTTCCGGCAACATTATCGGTTACCCAGTTGCCATTTTCATCCATGTGTCCAGTGTGCAGTTTGATTTGCTACGAAATCCACGACGCATAGAAGAGTAAGGGACCTTGATTAAATTAATTGATGCGATGATTATGAAAAGTCGGGTTGAATCGGCATTGCTGCCTTGATAAATAGCGATTAACTGTTTAAACTCAGGCTGTCTGTGTGCGACCACAATTAATCTGCTAATCACAACAACTCGACACTAAGAGGTAGTTATTTTAACTAAGGTCTATTCTAAACCAAAAACAGCCCTGCTAAAGATGAACCACCTATTACACCGTTGGGGATCGCTCTAACGTTGGTAGAGGTATTTCCCCCTTAATTTACCATTAAAGACAACCGGCTAAATGAACTCGGATTCACCACAGGCCAATCCGTCATCATTACCGCTAAAAAAGGTAAGTTAATTGTCGAGCTTGTGAGGTAAATCGCATAAGTGATAAATAATTAACTTAGTTCCGCTATCTCTATAGCAGAACTGAACTGAATTATTATTTGCCAGTTATGCTTAATTTACTGGATAATATAAAGTCCTATATTATCTACTATTTTTTTTATTGTTTTTTGAAGTGATACTAATTCATGATTATCTTTTAGAAAGAAAAACTGATGAGTTAAATCATAACCAGCAACAGAAAACATCAATAATGAAGGATACAAAAATTGACATAGTGGCTTTTCTTTCATTGCATTTCTTACAGCCAACAAATACTCATCAAAATTTAATGAGAGTAAATTACCATCAATACATACCATTTCTTGTTTGTCTGATAAATAATATAATGATTCATATAATTTTATAAATTTATCCTCAATATTTTTGAATAACTTTTCTTTTTCAATGTTACCTTTAATATCAGAATAACAGATTAATTCTGCTTTAGAATATTCATCTTCATTCAAATAATGGTCAAAATGAGAAATAGTTATTACATTATAGCTATTCATAAAACTATCATCATCAAAATCTATCGATAAAAAACTATCAATTAATTTATTCATTTTCTTAGTACATTCCCATTTTCATCTAATGTTGCAATCCGATTACCTTTTTTATCCATAAGCTTCCACGCACTTCCACCATGAGAATTAGCTCCAGCCCTATCAGGAGAAAGAATCCAACCAGTCTTTGGATCAACATAATTTGTTTTACCATCAGATACTTTTTTTCGATCTGTAAATTTACTTAAATCAATTTGGTCACCTTTATTTAAATCACCTTTGTAGTCCACAAAAGACTTATCTTGATTAGTAAGAATAAAACCCCGCCAATCACCAACATCTATTTCAGGACCTTCAAAAATACCACTATTCTTATCTTGCTCCACTATTGGTGTGACTAATTTTCCATTGTCTTTATTTTGTTCAGGAATTGGGGTAACTAGCTTTCCATCATCTTTATCTTGTTCTTGAATTGTCGAACCAGGTAAAGGAGGTAATGGTTCTGGGATAGGATACCCTTCATTTTGATGAGACCCACCATAAATTTCATAAGTTTTTAGTACTGCATTTTCGAAGTTACTATCTCCCATCGGATCAACTAATGCAAGATCAATTAATTTCCTTTGTTCGAACGTTAGACTGGTTAAAAAAGATTCGGCTTCAGCAATACTTAATCCTTTTGCAACTCGTACATCAACTGCTGTAATTGTTACTTGTTGCCCAAATGTTTCAGGTCGAAGAACTCGCCAAGCAATTATTGTAGCTTGAGCCAGATAGTTATTCTCAACCGCATTTTTACCCGCAGCAATAGCGGTGCCGGCATCACCTACATCTCCCCCTGCAACGGCAATAGTCAGACCGGTGGCCAGTTGGGCGAGTGCGCTGATGTTTTGTTTTTCTGCTTCGGTTAATTCGTTGTCGTTCTTATCTCCATAGAATGTTTTTCGAATGACTTGCGCTGCCAGTTCACCCCCAACTGCGCCCAGACCTCCCGATAATCCTGAGTTGCCTTGCAACTCCGCAACCACGGCGCCTAAAATCGCATGAGTAACTAAGTTTCCGGCAACATTATCGGTTACCCAGTTGCCATTTTCATCCATATGGCCGGTATGCTTTTTGATGTGCTCAGCCAGCCAAGGGGCACTGGCGCCAGCAAGTCCACCGGTAATATCACCCGAAATAATACCTGTCACAATGGCAACTGCACTATCTATCCCTTTGCTGACATCGCCCCCCATTGTGCCCAGGTTTTTACCATTTTTTAGGTTGGATGCTAATTGCGCATCAACCGCTGAATAATACCAGTAATCTTTATTATCTTCATAATACTTTTCAAACGATATTTTTGCTTTTTCGTCATCAGTTAACTTTTCATACGCTTTTGCTGCCTCAAGCCTTGATAACGCATCCTTATTTTTATCTACATCATTTTGCGCTTGTATGCGGTCATATTTATTCACCACATCTTTTGTTTGTTGGGCAATATCTTTAATTAACTCTACCGTTTCTATCTTATCAAGCTCTTTTTGCTTATCAAATATCTGTTTCAGCGGATTATTGGCACTCTCCGTATCCCGACTTAATTCATTGATATCCTGTTTTTGCTCGTCTTGATTACGGATGATTAACTGTCCCTTTTCCACTGCTGATTTGGTGGTACTTGAGTCTTTATCACTGTTTTGATACGCCGTTGGGACGCCAGGTCCTCCCGTACCGCCACTTATCGATACCTGGGTCACCTTAAAGTCCGCTTTGTTTTCTATATCACTAAAACTGATGGTGCCCGTATCTAACCGGTTTTGGGATTTATCCGCAGTGGAGGCTAGGTGGTTTTATACCATTGGCTACGTGCCACAAGGCACAAAGCCCAACCCAAGACCACAACTAACAATCAAAGGCAGGTGGCTGGAACAATTCGGTTTTTATACTAGGCGACCGGTCATTATTAAAAGTTGAACAGAACAAGTTAATTATTGAACTTGCTATGTAGCTCTAAGGAGCTTAAAAAAGCACCCTAATAAATCAGGGTGCTTTTACGTTGTTACTATTCTAATTTAATTATGTGTATTGAGCCGGATTTTATTTCTTTTGGTAATGTATAGATTATTTCTCTTATATCTTGCGGTATTTCTCTTAAAGATAATGGATTAAGGGGTTTTGCAACTAAAAAATAGCTATTATCTTCATAATTAACATCATAACTAAATAATCCCTTTAAAGCAGAATCAATATAACTTCTTAAATATTGTTCTCTTTTATTTTGATTAAGGAATTCTGGCAAATTATCTTCAATGATTTCAATATCACATCGTTTTTCTAAATCAAAAAAATAATCATATATTTCTTCATAATTCTTAATTGAATCAGCTACTTTCTCAGGTACAGCGGATGTGCCACCTGAAGCAAAGTGTGCTAGATTGCCATTATGAAATGCAGCAAACCAGTCTAGATCGTTAGTACTCATAAATTCATCAGTCATTCTCATTATTTTTCAACTCCAAATATATTTGTACAATTTTCACAACGAGGCACTTGTGTCCCATTACGAGGGCGTACAGCTTGAGTAAATTGTATATCTTTTAATTTAAGATTAGGATTATTTAATAACAATTCGTTAGCTGCTCTAAATTCAGCACAAGCACCTAATACATTACCACACGAAGTCTTAACTCCTAATCCTCCTAATTTATCAGCATAAGCTTGTAATTCAGGGGCTATTGTAGTGGGAACTGTCCCACTTGATGCAGTAACCACTTTACCAGTTAATGGATCTACAGCTGCAATTGCAGTAGCTGGCTTATATTTGCTATTAGCGAAAGATGCTACGTATTGTTCTAATTCTTTATTTGCATTAGCCAATAAGGAATTATTCCCCGTCGTCCCATTTCCGGCATTAAATTGTTTAATGATAGTATTATTTGCTCTATCATAAACAATTTTATAAGCCCCGTTTTCACTAAGAGTCGTTCTTATTTCATTTAATAGGGCTGATGGAT
>NZ_JAFNOQ010000023.1:0-2111 GCF_026536145.1 Gilliamella sp. B3464
ACATGGCGATTAATATCATCAATGGCTTAATCACCGGCGACATGACCGGTGCGGTAGCTGGTGCATTGGCACCAAAACTGGCCACGATAATTAAGCAGCAAACCGGTGACAATAAGGTCGCTAACACTATCAGTCATGCCATCCTTGGGGCCGTGGTTGCCGAGCTACAAGGTAACTCAGCTGTTGTTGGCGGAGTTGGTGCAGCGGTCAGTGAACGAGGCGCAGAAGTCATTGCCAGTATTCTTTATCCGAATAAAAGTATAGATGAATTAAATCAGGATGAAAAACAACAAGTCAGCGCACTCGCCCAACTGGCCACCGGACTGGCTATTGCCGCATTAGGTGGTGATGCTCAGGATATCAATACCGCTATTGCTGGTGGTAAAAATGCGGTTGAGAATAACTATCTAAGCAAAAAACAGATGCATGATTATATAGAGGAACTGCAAGGATGTGGTAGTTCAGGAAATCCGGAGCAGTGTGCTGCAAATGTTCAAAATAAATATGACAAAATGGATGAAGAACAGAGTCAAGGTCTTGTAGATGCCTGTTCAACAAATCCTTATTCATCAGCTTGCTTTAATCATATCAAAAATGCTGTTGAAGGTGGTTCAGTATTATTTACTGAAGCTGATTTAAACAGTCTAGTTGGTGAAGCAGGAAACTATTCTGTAGCTGAATTATGCAAAGGACTACCAGATAGCTGTAGTTTAATTTTAAATAATCAAGACTGGAAAAATCAGCAAGATGCGGATTACAATTTGCATAATCCAATCCTTATAGAAGAAAGAGGAAAAGATGCTCGATATATATTAGGTCATATTGGTATTGATACGACTTATATGTCTGATAAAGAAGCAGTTGATAAAGTTAATGAAATAGGTTTAATGATATCTGCTGGGATTATGGGGTCCGGAAAGGGGACGGAAGCCAACAAACAAATTAATGCTGGTAAAAAGACAATTGCATCATCCAACCCAATTATTAACCCAGCAACAAATAAAGTTGTTACTGAACACATCATTGTATCATCAGGTAAAGCACCACATACCTCAACGCCAAACTCAATTTATGAGGTATCAAGAGCAGATGGTTCTAAAAGTGTTACTTATTATGATGCAAATGGTCGAACTTTTTCGCGTGAAGACTATGGACAAATTCATCCACATGGGCAAATGGGTCTAGGTTCTGACGGAAGAGTAGTTCCTCATGAACATAAAATAACATACAATGATAAAGGATTTGTAACTGGTAGATACTATAGAAAACTAAGCTCCAATGGAAAACCTATTGGTGATTGGATTAAGGAGAAATAAATGAATAATTATATTTTCGGTTATCTCGCAGGGATTAACTATAACAATAGTAAATTGATATTAGAAAAGATAGCGATTAAATATGGTATTGGTTTAAAGGAAATTTTACCAGAACAATTGTTTCAATTTACAGATAAATATCTACCAGATAAAAACGACACTAATTTTATTTTTTCAATGAGCGATTGCCCCGATTGTGAAGAAGCTGATTATTTAATTGATTATTTGGATTATGCTCCAGAGATGCAAAGTAAATTTCCTCCATTAGGAAGAGATCGTTTACAAATTTTAATCAGTATATTAGAAGACATGATCATTAAAACAAAATGTTCAAAACTTGTGATATCTTTGACTGACTCAGGCTATATTTATTCTTATAAAGTCATAAAATTTGCTGAACTATCAAAAACATTACTTTCGGATTTTGAATTAAACCAAGGTGCTCCCGACACACTTTATGAAATTATATGCTAATAGAATTACTTATAAACTTCTTATTTTGATAAATAAAAAATTTTATTGAATAGATTCAATCATCAAATTAAGTTCAATACTCAACCTGCCCTGCTCTATTTTAATGATAACAGGGCTGCCACATAAAAGCCTATCTGCTCCAGCCACCTGCCTTTGATTGTTAGTTGTGGTCTTGGGTTGGGCTTTGTGCCTTGTGGCACGTAGCCAATGGTATAAAACCGCATAGCATCTGCTGCGGATAAATCCAAAAAACCGGTTAGGTACTGGCACAATTAGCTTTACTGATATCGAAAACCAAGCGGATTATAAAGTCAGCAGCAG
>NZ_JAFNOQ010000024.1:0-1966 GCF_026536145.1 Gilliamella sp. B3464
TCAGAGTCGTTACGCCAGTTTTTTATAAACAATAAAGTAAAAGGAATAGATTTATCCACATCATGTAATCAATCTATCTATGGATAATAGTGAAGCTTAAATAAAAATTCAAGTAATTATTTTAAAGGATGTTGTTATGATTTATCAACTTATGATAGGTAATTATCCTGATCGTTATTGGTTCCAATATGACTCAACTGTCGTTGCCAGTTACGAATTTATAGAATGCAAGGAGATTCAAATAAATAAACCCTTAGTTTTTAAATTAAAAGACAAAGTCAGTGAAAAGCGTTTATTCTCTTATGATTTTTATTTTAGTGATGGTCCTAAATTTATCTCGCCTAGACTTGCCAATTTACTTTCAAACAATCAAGATTTTTTACATGATGTCCAGCTAATAGATGCAACTATAATTGTTAATGGTTGCAGCTATTCTGGTTATAAAGTATTAAATATTCTTCGTTTAATATCCTGTATTGATATGAATAAATCTGAATATGAACCAATATTAGATGATTATCCTGATGGACCAATGAAATTTTATAAAATCGTCTTTAAAGAAGATATAAAAGAGCAATTTTGTATGGCAAGGTGTGAAGAATCTGAAGGGCGAATTGTGATGTCAGAGTCGTTACGCCAGTTTTTTATAAACAATAAAGTAAAAGGAATAGATTTATCCACATCATGTAATCAATCTATCTATGGATAATAGTGAAGCTTAAATAAAAATTCAATTAAGTATTTTAAAGGATGTTGTTATGATTTATGAATTAATGGTATGCAATTATGCTAATCGTTATTGGTTCGAATATGTCTCAACAGGAGATGATTATTACGAACTTTTACAATGCAAAAAGATTCAATCGAATAACCCAATAGTTTTTAAATTAAAAGACAAAGTTAGTGAAAAACGTTTACTCTCTTATGATTTTTATTTTAGTAGTGGTCCTATTTTTATCTCGCCTAGACTTGCCAATTTACTTTCAAGCAATCAAGATTTTTTGCATGACGTCCAGCTAATAGATGCGACAATAATAGTTAATGGTTGCAGCTATTCTGGTTATAAAGTATTAAATATTCTTCGTTTAATATCCTGTATTGATATGAATAAATCTGAATATGAACCAATATTAGATGATTATCCTGATGGACCAATGAGATTTTTTAAAATCGTCTTTAAAGAAGATATAAAAGAGCAATTTTGTATGGCAAGGTGTGAAGAATCTGAAGGGCGAATTGTGATGTCAGAGTCGTTACGCCAGTTTTTTATAAACAATAAAGTAAAAGGAATAGATTTATCCACATCATGTAATCAATCTATCTATGGATAATAGTGAAGCTTAAATAAAAATTCAATTAAGTATTTTAAAGGATGTTGTTATGATTTATGAATTAATGGTATGCAATTATGCTAATCGTTATTGGTTCGAATATGACTCAACTGTCGTTGCCAATTACAAATTTATAGAATGCAAGGAGATTCAAATCAATAAACCCTTAGTTTTTAAATTAAAAGACAAAGTCAGTGAAAAACGTTTACTCTCTTATGATTTTTATTTTAGTGATGGTCCTGTTTTTATCTCGCCTAGACTTGCCAATTTACTTTCAAACAATGAAGATTTTTTACATGATGTCCAGCTAATAGATGCAACTATAACTGTTAATGGTCGCAGCTATTCTGGTTATAAAGTGTTAAATATTCTTCGTTTAATATCCTGTATTGATATGAATAAATCTGAATATATACCATTATTAGAGAGTTATCCTGATGGACCAATGAAATTTTATAAAATGGTCTTTAAAGAAAATATAAATGAGCAATTTTGTATGGCAAGGTGTGAAGAATCTGAAGGGATAATTGTGATTTCAGAGTCGTTACGACAGTTTTTTATAAACAATAAAGTAAAAGGAATAGATTTATCCACATCATGTAATCAACCTATCTATGGATAATAGTGAAGCCATC
>NZ_JAFNOQ010000025.1:0-1485 GCF_026536145.1 Gilliamella sp. B3464
ATTATAACCGGCTGGCATTGATGGCATGCCAATGGTGCTGACGCCAACACTGCTGCTGCTGACTTTATAATCCGCTTGGTTTTCGCTATGATTTTGATTAGTGGATAGTTGAAAAAGCGAGGAACTAAAGCCATGGGACGGATTTCAGCTTAAGTTTGAAGTGGTCAAGCAGATGACTGCTGACGAGCAGAAGTCAATAAAAGAGATTTTAGGCGCGATGATTTTTAAACATCAGGCTAAGCAGTTGATTGGTTGATTAAAACAGGGCGAGCTAAACAAGAGAAGTAACACAACACAGTAAATAATAGCGCAGATTAACGATGAGCCACCACAGCTCACCAGCTAACCACAACTAACTTCAAAGAAGTTAACTATGGCTAAGATACATTCTAAGCTAAAATCAGCTACAGGCAAAGAGCCTGCATCGCAACCCAACGAACGGTTTTATACCGTCGGTTACGTGCCACAAGGCACAAAACCCAACCCCAGACCACAACTAACAATTAAAGGCAGGTGGCTGGAGCAATTTGGTTTTTATGTGGGCTGCCCTGTTATTATTAAAATAGAGCAGGGCAAGTTGCTGATAGAAATTGATTCGCAAGTTTAAAAATAAATAATAAAAGATCCCCCGCTTGTTAAGGCGGGAAATAAGAAATTATTTATTGGGATTTATATATAAAAATCTATTATCTAAATCCAAACCGAGTAAATCAACAATATGAAGTACTTTGTTATATTCGTCTTCACTAATTTTCACATCAAAATCTGCAATATGATCACACAATGTTTCAAAAGCCAAAACATTTTCGGAATGATTAATATAATCCAAAGCATAATCTATTAACTCAGGATCTATCCTATCTTTTAAAGAATTACCAAATTCTTTTATACAATTGTTAACTAACATAATTATTTAACCTTTATAACTTTTTACTTAATTGGTTTATAATGAGAAGGAACTGGTGCCTTGTCCGGAAACGCCGTTATTATTTTTCCATTTGCTGGTTCATAAATAACTCTAATACGTACCCCATCTCTAATTTCGTATGCAGCCCATCTTGCAGGATTTCCTGCTTTAGTATAAAGACCACCAGTTCCACTCTGTGCATACCATTGTGTATTAGGCGATGTAGCAATATCCCCTATTTCATGGACAATTTTGTCTGCAGACCAATCCTTAGGAAATGTGGTTTTACCAGGATTTCCTGGGTACATGTGTCCCCCACTTGTTGGTCCATCCCCATATAATATATGCTGCTTAGCTTCAGGTGATAAAATATCAACGTATTTCTGATTTTCAGGCGATATTTTTGCACTCGTTCCCTTTCCAGCGTTAATCTCTTGTTCTTTTTTTACATGTTCACCAAAATTACTACTTTCATTAGCTTTCTGATTGGTGACCTGATTATCCAGTATTTTATCCTTAGTCTCTTTATAATTTCCACCACCTTGTTCAACATTGCCTTTTCCGTGTTGTAGCTCTAA
>NZ_JAFNOQ010000026.1:0-1476 GCF_026536145.1 Gilliamella sp. B3464
GGCAAATTGATAGTAACACTTGCGAAGTAGATCGCATAGTTAGTAATTAATTAGCTCAGTTCTGCAACAGGGATCGTAGAACTGGAAACTGTTGGCGAATTTTTAATAAAAATCAGGTTCGACTAAATTCTCTGATTTAATTATTTCTAAAAAATATTTATATGCATTTTGATCTAACTCTAATAAATCATCAAGTAAATTTTTTTCTATTAAAGCCCAGTGAAATATTCCATATCCATTAGTTTGACCTTTAAAGAAAATAGTATTAAAATTCAATTTTGGTTCAACAATAACTATTTCAGTGTCTCTATAAGCAATTAATCCCCCATAATCAAAGGGTATTCCGTAAAAATACGTTTCATTCTTAATCCAATAAGTTGCAAAAACATTAATTATTTCACCTGATTTTGTTTCTATCTTCATTTAGTCTTGTCCTTTATTGAGTTTAACACATCTCTAGGATCTGCCATTATTCTTTGTGGTGTTGTTATTTTCATATCATAAGCTTTACCTGTATTAGAATTATATTGATAATGAATTGTGATTTTCTGTCCATTAGATAATTCATATACAGCTTGCATCTTTTGAAAACCTAATGATGAGTCAAATCTAATATCATTATTCATTCCTTTTAATTCGCTGCCAACTAAGGGATTTAACTCAACTTGTTTCCAAAATAATTGTTCATTTAGATCTCGAGGTATTATAGTTTGTGTTCCTGATTTAGCTGTTGATATTTTTTCTGCTTCTTTTATCTGTTGCATTTGTTGATTTGTAAGATTCAGATTTTTATCCTTAACACTAGCCGAACCAACAAACATCGAACCAATTATTGCCACAGAATGCATTGCATTATCAAACTTAACTAGATTTCTTGCCGATTCAATACTTATTCCTAAACCTTCTGATAAATTTTGAGCCTTATATTCATTATAGGCAGCTTGATCTCTTCCTTCTAATTCACCAATTTGGCTTAATATTTTTTTATAGCCATCATAATATTTGGTGTAATTAGCATAAGCATCATTATAAGCTAGATAATCTTCTGGAGTTAGAGTTTTAAAATAGCTATCATATGCTGACTGCAACTCTATTCTTGCTGAATTACATTCTGATGAGCTTAAATTCTGACAAACATTATTTAGAATCTCATCTCGTTGTGCATCTAGCGCATTTAAAATAGCAACTTGGCCTTCTAATTCCTGTTTCTTTTCGTCTGAAACAACTAGACTACCTTTATTTATCAAGTCTAATTTAGCTTGTGCATCTTTTCTTTCTTTATCTTCCGATGCACTCAAATAGTTATTCTCAACCGCATTTTTACCACCAGCAATAGCGGTATTAATATCCTGAGCATCACCACCTAATGCGGCAATAGTCAGTCCGGTGGTCAGTTGGGCGAGTGCGCTGACTTGTTGTTTTTCATCCTGATTTAATTCATCTATACTTTTATTCGGATAAAGAATACTGGCAATG
>NZ_JAFNOQ010000027.1:0-1454 GCF_026536145.1 Gilliamella sp. B3464
TTATCGTTAAAGTTATTATTATTATTTAATTTGATTTTGATAATTTTAATTATTAATAATGATAACCTATATTATCATTTAAAGCAATTATCATTATCGCTATTAATCATTGATATTTGATAACTTGGGTTATATACTGACCCGGTCGATAACCACGAGGTAATACTATGACCACTTTTACCGATAGAATAAATTGGGCATTACAAGCATCCGGCTTGTCTCAGCACCAATTAGCCGAGATAGTCAAAATTAGCCAACCCGCAATTCAAAAACTGGTTTCAGGTAAATCAAGCACATCTCGCAAAATTGTTGAAATTGCAACAGCTTTAAATGTTGACCTGTTATGGCTGACCCAAGGCGTCGGGAAACCTGACGTGGGCAAAAACCAAGCCAATGCAAAAATACTGGGAACTATCGATGACTGGGATAGTCAAACACCACTTGATAATGATGAGGTTGAAGTGCCATTTTATAAGGATGTACGGCTATCTGCCGGTGATGGATTTGCAGATGATATTGAAGATTATAATGGTTACAAGTTAAGACTGTCTCGTTCTACCATGCGCCGCTATGGCATTGATAAAGATTGTGCGGTCTGCTTAACAGTTTATGGTGACAGTATGGAGCCTGTTTTTCAAGATGGTGCCACCGTTGCTATTGACCAGGCCGATACCAGTATTCGTGATGGTAAAATTTATGCGATTAATCATGACGGGTTACTCCGAATCAAAATTTTAGAAAAACTACCCGGTAATCAAATCAAAATCAGAAGTTATAATCCAGGTTATGAGGACGAAATCATCTCACAAGATGAGATTACTATTTTAGGACGAGTCTGGTGGCAATCATCCATTCTTAACTAAGAGCCCGATAATCAGACAAAAACACACCATATCAATCAACCAGCACAGGTTGGAATGATAACAATTGATAACACAGACTACTCCCCCGCCACAACAGCCCGTTATTGGGCTGAGACCGTTTCACCTCAATAATGTAGCGTTACCTTTAGCGATAACAAATAATAACCAAAAAACATAAATTAATAACTTTAATTATTGACACCAATGATAACATATATTATCATTACCACATCAAAACCAATCAAGTTAACAGCGTCATTAAACAAGACTACGAGTTATTTAATGTGTTAACAAGATTCAAGTAGCTAGCAGGGGCATATGAACATACTGCGGTTTTGATACATGTCACAGGCATGACGGTAAACTGCGGCTGATGGCAGTGTTAATTGCACATAACACAATTAATACTGCCATATCTTATCCTATCAGCACTCACGCACACTGTTGTTAGGAAAAGGACAGCGGGAAAGACTGCGAACAGACCACATCCTTCGCCCCAACATATTGGGGCCTTTTTTAAGGAAATATCATGATTAATAGAGATTTTATTAATATTAAAACCAAAAACAGATTTGACAAAGATTATCAATT
>NZ_JAFNOQ010000028.1:0-1431 GCF_026536145.1 Gilliamella sp. B3464
GAGAATAACTATTTGAGTGTAGATGAAGCCAAACGAAAGGCTTACTTAACTTGGATAAAGCCAAACTATCTAGGTGAGGAATTAACAGAAGATGAAAAGAAAGAATTAGAAAATCTCAATAAACTAGATAAAGAACGAGAGCAAATTTTACAAGACAATTGTTCTTTAGGTAACACCTCAAGCTCTGCTTGTAAAGGATTACTGCAAGAAGCATGGGAAATGCAAAAAGAATATGAAAAAGAAGTTGCTAGAAATTTGACAAATGCTGATATATATAGAGAAGACTCAGAAAATCTTAACAAAGCATTAGTCGGTTTAGATCCCAACAACATTATTCATTTAGCTTCAATCGAAGCAATTGCCAAAGAAACAGGTAAAGATGTAAATGATGTTGCTCGACAATATAAATATGTTATGGCAGCACATGCTATTGTATCTTCATTGGCTGGCTTGTATGGAGGAGTAAAACTTACTAGTCCAGGTAGTATTGAAACAGTTATTGTCTATCGTGTTGAAGGAGCACCTAATACTCGAGTCATTATTGGTAATAATGGGGAGGTGACAATAACTGGTAATACAACTTTATATTTGAATTTTGGGGATAAAGCGAGAGCACAAGCATTTTTAGATAAGCGAATATCTCAAAATATGGAAGGAGCCACAATAAAGTCATTTGAAGTATCAAAATCTTTTTTAGAAGAGGTAAAGAAAAATGCAGTATTTGAGTCAGAGGTGAAATATAATAAGGATAAACCTGTAATTGCTGATCCAACAAAAGCAGATAATCAGTATGGTATCAGACCAAACCAATTTGATGAATTGAATAAATCTATAATTCAAGGTAGTGGTAAAAATGGTAATAAATAGTGAATACATGAGGCAATTGTTATTAGAAAGGGAGCGATTTGAAAATCCGCCTGATTATACAGTAAAGACAACCGGTATTGGTATAGCTAGATTTATTATTCGTTGTAATAATAACGTTGACGAAGTACTAAACTTATCTAAACGGGTGTTAATGATAGTAAACTTTAATTCAGAACTAGCCTGGCCTTCTTTTGAAGTATGGTCAAAAATATTACCATATGAGTTTGTTAATAATTGTGCTCCAGAACTTTCAAAAAGTGAAAGTGAAAAAAAAATTGCTTATAGAAAAAGTCTTCCTTGGGAAAAACAAGTAATTTTAGAGAAAAATGAAAAATGGAGCTTAGGAAATTGGCTTGTATGGCTTGAACCAGATACCAGAGAGTGGTTTTGGTGGAATGCTCATAAATTTAATGATGAAATTGCAAATACTCATTTTTTAGTAGAGGTTACAGTATTAGATAATCCTTTTTCATCGGGTGCATTAAAATGGCTTTTTAAAGCTTGTGGTGCAATTGATGTTGTTTCAACCGATGATGTTTAGTTTATGTGTTTTTTCCCAGTTCT